>NZ_CP088220.1:0-8440 GCF_021117155.1 Staphylococcus sp. HL28 | reverse complement strand
AATTGCCAAATATTGTAACCAACATCAATATGACGTACCGAATTACGAGGCATTAGAACACAATATTAATGAATTACGTGAAAGGCTTGATGAGATATGGCAACAACTAAATTAAGTGCCACTAAATCAACATCACGTGCCATTAATTACGCTGAAAAACGGGCTGTTGAAAAAAGTGGATTAAATTGTGATGTCGATTATGCCAAATCGAGTTTTAAAGCTTCTCGTGAGCTATATGGTAAAACTGACGGTAATCAAGGACATGTGATTATACAATCATTCAAACCCAATGAAGTGACCTCAGAACAATGTAATCAGTTAGGTTTAGAATTGGCTGAGAAAATGGCACCCAATCATCAAGTGGCGGTCTATACGCATTCCGATACAGACCATGTACACAATCATATCGTGATCAATTCAATTGACCTCGAAACAGGTAAGAAATTTAACAATAATAAACAAGCCTTACGTAATTTAAGAAATTTCAATGACGAAGTCTGTCGGGAACATGGTTTAAGCGTTCCAGAAAAAGATACAGCACGATTACGGTACACACAAACGGAAAAAGCGATTACCGATCCTAACACGCAATCAACAGCCCAATATTCATGGAAAGATGAGATTAGAGAGGCGATAGACCAATCACAAGCCACGAATATGGACGAATTCAAAGACCATTTAAACCAACATGGTATTGAAATTGAACGAGTCACACCCAAAAGCATTACCTATCGACACTTAGCCGAAGATAAAAAGGTGCGTGGGCGTAAACTCGGTGAAGACTACAACAAAGGGGGTATCGAAGATGGCTTTGAAAGACAAATACAACGCCAACAACAAACAGAACGAGCAACAGACACCGACGTCCAACTCAAACAACGAACTTCAAGTCGTGATGAAGCAACTGAACGAGATACAGGCGTCACTCAAGCAGATTGGGACCAATTCGCCCAAGACACAAATGAGCTTGAGCGTAGCCGACAAGCTGCAGAGTCAGCAAGACTTGCTCATGAAAAGGCTCAAAGAGATCGAGAAGAGAGAGAACGAGAGAAACAAGCGTCACGAACAATTATTAACGACGATCGAGACCACGGCCTCGAACTTTAATCAAGCGACTGAAATTACACAAAAGCGTTTCATCAGTGTAGCGAAACACTATATCGAACGCATTGATAACGATAATTTAAAACAAGATTTTCAAACGGCGATACAAGAAGAATTGGAAGATGTGAAAACAGACACGCATAAAGCAATTGAGCAGTTACAAACCAACCAAGCCGAACTTCGACAAGCCAATAATGATTATAAAAAAATGATAGATGAACGTATCAAGCACAACGACACAGCCATGAAACAATATGATCAAGCGTTTAATCGTTTAACCAAAGGTATTACAGCAATGTTTTTTATCATTGCCTTAGTGATGGTCGCATTTTTAGTCTTAAGTCCCTTAGGTGACTGGTTAGGTGTGCAACATTTTTACGAATGGATTAATCACGTCCTTAAAACTGGTCATTCAGCATGGCGCTATCTGATCATTGTATTTTACTTAGTTCCTTATGTATTCTTTGGCATGCTTATATATGCCATTTTAAGAGCTTATAAGAGCATTTAAGTTAATAATAGTAGAATGGGGGCATATTTCTAAATAAAGAGGCTGTATAAAGCTTAAATTAGATTTAAAATAAAAAGTTGCTATCGGAAATAAGATTATATTTCCGATAGCAACTTTTTTAACACTTCATATAAATCAAATAATAAACTAGGTAAATGTGATTATAACAAAAAAGCTCATGTACAAAACACAAATGTACATGAGCTAAAAAAAACAAAGAAATTTTACCTGTCAAACTATGTCAATTTTAACATTATATTCTAAAAATGTCTTCTAAAATTGATTTTAACGACAAAATGTTTTTGTCGTTACTTTTAATAGTTTATGTATTAATTAATATATATATATTATTATGCCGAGAAAATTTATTGTGCATTGAGAAGAACCCTTAATTAAACTGTTTCGACGAATGTCGGGATAGCGTGAGCTATGAAACCGACGAGTCAACAGTTTTAGGGTTTATTAAGGGTTCAGAGGCTCAATGTCAATAAAGCAATTGGAATAATGCATTAAAGTTATATCACTTATTACTTTTTTAAATAATAAAAACCCACCACAAATGTGGTGGGTTTCCTTTTTGTCTTTTGAATTTGTGAGGGGCAAATTGCCCCGAACTTTTTAATATCTTTTTATAAATCTTTTTAAGACCTTTATAAGTATTGTTTGAGCCTTAGAGCGACAAGAGGTTTGAGATGACAAAGGCAACTTTTTGTAACTACAAAGGCAACTTTTTGTAACTACAAAGGCAACTTTTTGTAACTACAAAGGCAACTTTTTGTAACTACAAAGGCAACTTTTTTACAAAAAGTTGCCTTTGTAGTTAAATTGATGCTATTATAGTTTTAAATTAAAGTGTTTACATAATATTAAGACACCTATTATTTTTTTAAGTGTCCTAATTTTTGTTTACTGCTTAGGAGGGCTTATAAACATGTCTGGAGAAACTGTTGTCTATCAAAATGAAATGAATTTAGTTCCTTTACGTAAGTTTACCAGCACAGAAATCGATATATTTTTTAGTCTTTGTAATAAGTTAAAAGAACAAGATATAAAAGAATTAACTATCCCTTTTGAGGAGTTACGTCACTTAAGTAATTACTATCATCGTTCCCTAAAACGTTTTGTTAAAGATTTAGAACATGTATACGATAAGATGTTAACTTTAACTTATACTGAAAGAAGTGGCCTATCTTTCAAAAAATTTGTATTGTTTACAGGATATGAAGTTGATGTTGATGAACAAGAATTAATTGTTAGTATTAATCCTAAATTAAAGCACGTTTTAAATGAAATAACAGCTGATTTTACTAAGTTTGAATTGAAAGAAATGACACACCTTAAATCAACATACTCTAAAAATATGTTTAGGTTATTAAAACAATATAAACACACAGGCTATTTCAAAATTCAAATTGAGGATTTTAGAGAGCGACTAGATATTCCTAATAGTTACCGTATGACACATATTAATCAAAAAGTATTAGTCCCTATCATTAAAGAGTTAGGCTTTATTTTTAACAACCTTAATATCAATAAAATAAAGGCAAAAAAAGGTCGCAAAATTGAATGGCTAGAGTTTACGTTTGATGCTGAGAAACGTATTCACTCCAAGAGACAACCGGAAATGACAGTTTCAGGCAAAACCAAACACATGATAAATCGGGAAAAAACACCAAAATGGTTAGAAGAAAGGACTTATGAGAAGAGAAAAGAAAAGAAATATGACCCACAGCTTGAAAAAGATCGGGAAGCTTTTTTAAAACAACTTCAAGTTGATTGGGAAGAATGAGTAAGAAAATACTCATTCTGATAAAAATATATTTCACATGCTATGCTGTGTTAAAATAATGTAAATCCTATTTACAAAACCATGTAATAAATGTTATTTGTATATAAGATTATATTTATAATTTATACAAAGAGGTGAATATTGATGTCAGGTATCGTTGAATCATTACATAATGCTGTAAATTCAGGTTTACATGTCAAACAAGATTGGGTAGACATGGGATTTGGTATTGCGAATACAATCGCTAAAATTGCAGATCAAGTTTTAAAATATGTTTAATCGATAAACAAAAAAAACTATCCATAAATTCTTCAATTTTATGGATAGTTTTTTTACGCTGAAAATCATTAGTAAACAATCAATCCTTATATTCAGGTAATTACTTCTATATTTTTAGATATTGTAATTTACAAATATCTCCCTAAAAGCTATACTGAAAATAACAAGTGAAGTATGGTTCGCCATATGCAAAAACCCCACTGCCGACCAAAGCAAAGTGGGGTTTTTTTATTTATCTTTTTAGGTTATCTGTAATGTAGTTTGCAACTACACCAGCGATAACAGATAAGATAAATGTTCCAACAAGTGAAAGTATTGTTAACGCCATATGCACACCTCCTTTCACGCACAGGAAGTGCCATTTAATTATAATATATAATCTTAACTTAATAATAGCCTTAACCATAAATCGTTAATCCCCCACTAATCAAAATTGATTAGTGGAGGATTTTTCATGACAATTCTAAAAATAACATTATTATACATTTTAGTGTTAAAATGTATAATAACAAAATATTTATCATTATTCATTTGTATTAAATTTTTATATAAATAATGCCAAAGGAGTTATTATGGATCTTAAAACAGTTAATCAACGTATTGCGGAAAAAGAACAACAAATTCAAGAATTATCACGCCAAACGAGTAATAAACGGAATTCAATGAAAACAACACAATCATATACTCACTTTTATAAACAACTCCATATTTTAGAAAACCAACTTAAAGGCTTAGAAAAATTGAAAAAGAAATTAAAATAATCATTCAATGTGAGGGAGTATTATGAAAATTAAAAGACATTTATTCGACTTAAACGAAAATGGTAATAGAGAATTTGATTTTTTCAGTATTAATTATCATGCTATGTATCGCATTTAGAATCTACTTCAAAGGCTATGGATTCGCAATCCATTTAAATTCAGACTTATTGTTTGAAATATAGTTCGCAACTATACCAGCTATAACTGATACGATAAAACTTGCAACAAATGAAATCGCGACTAGCATATACAACACCTCCTTTATACACGGAAGTGCGTTTATATTATAAAACAAATAGAATATAACTAAAATGTTTAACTATTAAATACACATGGAGTATATATGGAATTTCTAAATACAATTTTAGCTTTTATCGCAGCATTAACAGGCATATTGACTTTAGTAAATGAGATACGAAAAAATAGACGCTCAAAAATTGCAATCAAATATTATATTAATATCAAAACAAGTGATATTAGAAAAGAAATAGCTAGAAATCCATCAGTGCTAATTAAAAATGTTGGAATAGAATGGACAGCAAAAACCTGGATTTATAATCTTGAAAAATATGAAGAAACCTTAAACATTTTAAAACTTGAAAAAGATATACTAAACAAACCTAAAATAATTAAAAAATTAAATAATAGACTTCAAATGTCAAAATATTTAAAAAAAAGTCTAAAAAATTTAACTAATAAAGATGAAGAACTATTCTATAAGACATTAAATAACTATAACGATATCTCCACTGATTTTTAGTTGATTTTGAGGTTTAAAAACTGAATAAAGATACAAAAGAGTTATTAATGAAAATGTATGAAAACGTGTCATTGGGGTAATGTATAAAAGATGAATAACCTATAATCCGAACGACAAGGGACAAACGCTGATCTAACAGTGTTTGTCCCTTGTGTGTTAGTTAACATAATTAATTATTATGGGTAGTTAATTTGTATAGCTTATTCATAATTAATTTCTATACCATGCTGTCTTAGGCCAGTTTTTATGATTTGGTTTTCCTTTCCATGATGAACAATCTTTAACACCTTTTTTCTTCACATTTAATCCATCGCACTTAGTCATTTTTCCTATAGAAGAACATTTATAAGCTTTAGCATGGTACCAGCAGTCACTCTTATAAAAATCTGCATATGCTTTAGGATGTTTTTTAGACCAATATCTATGATCCGATTTAGTTCCATTAAATCTATTACAATGAACGTGAGTTCCTTTTTTTACTTTTTGTCCATCTTTTTGACCTTTATATGATTTGCTATAAAGTGAAGTACCTTCTGGTATTTTTCCATCATCTTTACCATCCATACTGCCAACAAAATCAGAGAAATTAATCACTTTAGTTCCACTTTCATTACTTCTATTAGCAGTATTATTTTTCTTATCTGGGTTTGGTAATGTATCTTCTATAGTAACTTTATTATCTTTCTTAATAACATGAAAGTTACTATCTTCTTTCTCAATATCTTTAAATTGTTTCATTGTTTTTGAATCAACTTGAGATACATCATAAGTACCAACTAATTTAACATTTTGAGGAGCCGTATTTTCTTCTGCCTTACTAGTATTTGATTGTAACGATCCTATCCCTGTACTAGTTATTAAAATACTTGCTAAAAATATTTTTGTGAATTTTTTCAATTTTTACATCTCCTTAAAAATAATTATATTATGTAGAAAAAGCTTTCATTTTTACGTTATCATAAATAATAAAAAATTTTTTAAAGAAGAGGCGTTAATTCATGAAAAGAACATTATATATATTTGTTATAATAGCTTTTTTGATAATTTGTTACATTTTTTTAAACTTTTTATTTTTCGATAAATGGGTTTGCTATTCTAGCGAAAAACAAATCAATAGTTATATAAAAAATCACGATACAAAAAAATTACATGATATAACAAATAATAATAAAACTTATCAAATTTTAAGAAACTCTAAAAAAGTATCAATTAAATTACGATCAGATAATCAAGGAAGTGAGGGTATCGGATATTACCAAGTGGATCTAAATGATAAACCTGCGAAACTTTATATAAAAATTAAGCATGCTTTTATCCCAGATGTGCCTGAGGTTAAAACAATAGAATTAGAATAATAAATAACAAAAGGGAACTCAATAATGAGTTCCCTTTTGTTGCCATAACATGCATTATGGGTAGTCACTTTGTATAGTTTATTCATCTCTCTTTTTTAATTTTATTAATAGAAATATAATCATCAAAAGAAAAGAAAACATAGTAATGATAGATACTGTAGAACCATATTCACCACCAGTTATAAGTATATTGGAACTTTTATAAATATATTCTGCAATACTTTCATTCTCTCTTTTAGTCGTAATATTAAATAATTGCGTAGCGTCAAATAAAAAATGAATTGCAATAGAAGCCCATATGGTTCTGTAATAAATAGTTACTAATCCATAAAATATACCAGCAATAAATAAGCCAATAATAATAAGAATGATATTTTTTAAATCATATTGTCCACTCATTAAGTGTAATAAGCTAAATATAATTGAACTAACAATAAGTCCATAGTAAATATTAGTTTTCTTTTCAATCAATCCCATCATGAAACCTCTAAAAAACAATTCTTCAGAAATAGCTGTAGCTAAAGAGGTTATTAAAATAACAGTACTAATATTTAAAATATTAGTATTTATTTTCCAATATCCTTGAGTAAAAACAATAAATATTACGTACATAACTCCAATTCCTACAAATCCTAAAACAATTGAACTTAAGTTCAAACTAGGCTTTGTAATACGAAAACTTTTTAAATCTGATTTTATTATTTTTGAAATCCAAATTGTGAAAATTACAAATGTTAGTAATACAATTAATAAATGAAATAATATATATCCTAAATCTCCCATACCTATAATTGGAATTAATCCTATTAACGGAGTTAAACCATTAATTAAAGTCATTATAAATATTGCTAATAGACATTGAAGAATTAGATTTACTATTTTTCTCAATATTCTTTCTCTCCTTTACATCAATTAAGAGAATATTTGAGATAAAGATCCACAAATAATTACTACCACAATAATTACTAGCCACCATTTTTCAGAAAGAAATTCCCATACATTCATTCCTCTTGAATTATTAATAGAATCTTTCTCTCCAGTAATTAATTCATTTAAAGAAATATCAAATATATTAGATAACTTTAAAAGTGTATTTATATCAGGCTCTATCATATTTTTTTCCCATTTGGATACAGTTTGTCTGGTAGTATTTAATTTCTGACACAAATCTTCTTGGGTCATATTGAGTAATATTCTGTGTTTCTTAATTTGTTCTCCTAATATCATTTTTACACCTCCAATTTTAAATAAAATTAGAATAACAAAATAGAATAAAAAACGAGCATAATCATTTCAATTAATAACATTATGTTAAATAATCTTAACTTATTTAAACTTAAATATAACATTTAGCACATTAATTAATTTTTATAGATTTATCCGTTTTATTATTTATAATTTTTAGTGGCTAGCAAATAGCCACTTATTTTTTCGACAGAAAAAATCCTAAGGGGCTTGGGGATTATCCCCAACAAGCTGGCGCGCCTGCCACGTTAGTGGCTAGCAAAGCCAATGCTTGCCAAACCACTTAACGACTTGATGAATTTTACTTTATCCTATAAAGTAAAATGTAAGAAAGGCGTTATCTTTCGTAGAAAGCGTGGTGGGAATAATGAGCGAACAAAACAAATTTGTGGCTAGCGACGAAACTGTTGGGCGAAACCGTAAACCCAACCGTAAGGAGCCAAAACAAATTAGTTTTCGTGTGAGCGAATCCGAATATTTAAAGTTGAAACAGTCAGCTGAAACTTTAAATATGAGTGTGCCGAATTTCGTTAAGAAAAAGGCACAGGGCAGTCGATTGGTGACACCTAAATTAGATAAAGCAACCCGACAATCGATTGCGAAAGATTTAGGGAAGTTAGGTTCAAATGCCAATCA
>NZ_CP088219.1:0-29007 GCF_021117155.1 Staphylococcus sp. HL28 | reverse complement strand
AATATAAACCTCTTCTTTTTCATATTTAGATAGAGGTAATAAGACGCGTTATTATATTTAATAATATCTCATTCTTGAAGTCATATTGTTTATACTATATAATTATATGTACTTATTATATAAACAACGCATCATTTAGAGTATATATGTTAGCGTTTATTACCTAAAGCGTTTAGTCGGGCCAACGACTAAACGCTTTTTACTTTATTAAAATCTAAGTTAATAGTAACAAAGTAAATAAGAAGAAACAATAAATTATGTAACTTCTTATAAGTAACATGTCACATGTAACATGTTACATGTGACAAAACCAATTAGGATAGTGAAGTAATGTAAATAACAAAGACATAGTAAATAAGGATTGAAAAAAAATAATTTCAACAGTAACATGTTACATGTGACAAAACCAATTAGGATAGTGAAGTAATGTAAATAACAAAGACATAGTAAATAAGGATTGAAAAAAAATAATTTCAACAGTAACATGTTACATGTGACAAAACTAATTAGGATAGTGAAGTAATGTAAATAACAAAGACATAGTAAATGGGAGGTATTATTTTGAGCATAATAACAGTTGGAAATTTTAAAGGTGGTGTAGGTAAAACAACAGTAGCCACATTACTTTCTTATATTGCATCTGAAAATTATGATAAAAAAGTACTTTTAATAGATTTTGATCCTCAGGGAAATGCAACTCAAATTATGAAAAGAACTTATCCAGAATTTGAGGAAGAAAAGATTTCATTTATAAACATGCTAAAAAATGGAAATATAGATCAAAGTATTGTGAAATTAACTTCCAAATTATCACTATTACCAGCTGATTCATCTTTGGCTAACTTATCCGATATCATTTCAAAGACAGATATTCTAAAGAAAAGATATATTTTAAAAAATGTGGTTGAAAAAATTAAAGAAATTCACGATTTTGACTATATATTTATTGATGTACCACCTACTATTAACTCTGATTTCACTAATAATGCTGTTTACGCAAGTGATTACATTTTAATGGTATTTCAAACACAACAATCTGCTTATGAAAGTAGTCTTTCATTTGTTAATTTTTTAAGGGATCGAAAAAAAGAATCAGATTTATCATTTGAATTGGTTGGTGCTGTTCCAGTATTAATTAAAAAAAGTGGACGTGTAGATAAACAGATATTAGATATGTCTAAATCAGCATTTTCTGAAGCACTCTTTGAGAACCAGATATATCAAAGAGAAAGAATAAAAAAATTTGCCGCTGATGGAATAAAAGATAAAGATATGCATGACAAAAAAGTTATATATATGTTTAACAAAGTCTACGAAGAATTAGTTAATAGAATTAGATTAATTGAAGGTGAGTGATATTTATGGCAGGATTTTTAGATAACATAGATACATCTGAGGTAAAATATACGGAAAATTATAAACCGGTATCTAAAAGTACGACTATGAGAGTGGACACTGATATAAAAAAAAGACTAAATCAAATGGCATTAGATAAAGATACATCTATAAAAGCTATAGTTGATGAAGTGTTAGGAGAATTTTTGGAAAAAAATAAGTATTAGTATTTTATATATTGAAAGAGTGTGTCATTACAGTCTAAAGTAATGACACACTCTTATTTTAAATAGCTTCTGATAATCATGAACTACGTTAACATCAATAGTTCTGATTATTAACTGTATCTAGGAAGAGATCCCCACATTCACAAATTGAAAAGACTACTTTATCGAGCTTTAATACTATTTTGGCCAATTATAAGCTACCTTCATTGGTATTACTGGATAGACCTTTCTTTCAAGAATGTTGTCTTATTAGAATGCACTGGTTGATATTAGCTAGTGTATATTTTAATGTTGTATCTACTAAATTATATCGTCTTTTAGAAATTAAGGTTAGTTTTGTGAGTGGTTTTTTCTTACTTAATACCCTTTCAATTATAAACAAACATTATTATTATAGTAATATATTTATATAATTATAAATAAGTTGGAGGTATGGATATTGAAAGTTATAGCCGAACATCAAATTAGCAAGGATATTGAAGTGAGTTTATTAATTAGTACATATAATAAAAGTAAATTTATTAAAGGCACGCTAAACAGCTTATTAAAACAAACATTTGATAAAAATAAGTTTGAATTAATCGTTGTAGATGATTGCTCTACAGATGATACGTTAGAGATTGTTAATAAGATTATTCCAAATTTTTCTAACTACAAACTTATACAGTTAAATGTAAATTCCGGAACCCCTGCAAAACCACGTAATTTATCAATTGATTTAAGTAAAGGGGATTTTTTAATGTTTGTTGATGGGGATGATTGGCTCCCTGAAGATGCAGTAGAAAAATTATATAATATGTTGAAACTAAATAAAACAGACTATTCTACAGGATTAACAAAATATATGCATAGTAATAAAATTTCAAGAGCAGGGGTTGCATTATCAAAAATAGAACAAAATAAATTAGATATTAACAATGTTAGAAAATCTTTTTATCATTTAGCTCCGGCAGGAAAAATGATAAAGGCCGAAATCATAAAAAATAATAACATTCGCTTTCCTGCAATGATTTTCGGGGAAGATTTACAATTTTTTGCAGAAGTATTATTTCATGTAGATAAAATTAGTACTACTCAAGATGTTGTATACATTGCTAATAGATATAAGGATAATGTCTCTCTAGTAAGGTCAAACGAATCAACAATGAATAATAGAATAAATTTTCAAATGCAAGCTTATGAAAATTTAGTTGATAAATACAAAAATAATCCTCTATTTGAAAAATTATTGATTCGTTTAATAAATAGAGATTTTTTAAGTGCTAAATTTTACACTTATAATTTTATAAGAGAAATTGATATAATATTACCAACAATTCATAAAGCTATAAAAACAATAGAGAAAGATGTTGATATTAATCCATTATTAGATGATGAATTAAATCAAAAAGCTGTAGAACTTATCAAGAAGAATAATAAACGAAAAATCATAAAATTTATTGAATGGTATCTAATAAAAGATTCAAAAAATCTGCATTTTAAGAAGAATATAGCCTATTATAAGTATAAATGTAGATACTATAAAAAACCGATGCATGTTATTTTACAAAAAATATCAAAAAAGGATGGAAATACTATTCTACATCTTTTTTCAAAAAATTCTTCTATAAACTTTATAGAGGTGAAAAATCGGAAAGATCCTACGCAGTACCATCTTTTAAACATTAAAAAGAACGCTTTAAAACCAGGGGAATACTTAGTAAAATTCAATACAGGAAACATTTCAAAAGGAAAAGTTTCATTGATTGTTCTAGATAAAGATTTAAATTCGTCAGTAATTAAAACTGAAAACCAGGCTGAAAGTCAACCTGGCTTTTATAAAACTATAAACAATAATTTGGGTTTTATAAAATAAATTATTTTTTGAATTTTTTTATTTTATAATTAAATAAATTAATGATAAAATGTAATTATACTAATTTTGAAATAGTTTACGTTATCTAGTTACTCAATTTAGATAACGTTTTTATGTGCTCATATTGAAGAGTCTTTATTATTAGTGTTTGGCAATATTATTGCGTATTAACATTTTTTTATAAAGCAGAAATATAAATAATACCTTTTATTTAAGTATTATCAAATCTTGTGGGTTTGTTGAGTATAATTTTAATATTATAATTATATATAGGTGGAGAGAAAATATGAAAAGTTCTTTTTTTATTTTTAAAGAACATTTATCTAATGTTTATCTAATAAAAAGACTTGCTGAATTTCAAATAAAAATTTCAAACAAAAATAATTATTTGGGCGTTCTATGGGAAGTACTTAATCCCTTTATACAAATAATGATGTATTGGTTTATTTTTGGCCTAGGATTTCGAAGTAACAGAATGATAGAAGGTACCCCTTTTATTTTTTGGCTTATTGTAGGTATTAGTATGTGGTTTTTCATAAATCAAGGCATTTTACAAGGTACTAAAGCCATAACTTCAAAATATAATCAAGTTTCAAAAATGAATTTCCCATTATCTATATTGCCCAGTTATTTAGTAGTAAGTAAATTTTATAGTCATATTGTTTTACTAATAATAGTAAATATCATTTGTTGGATAGGGGGATATGCTCCGTCCATATATACTTTTCAGTTATTTTTATTTATCCCATATACATTATTTCTAACAATGGCAATTGCATTGTTAACATCTACTTTAGGGGCTATAATCCGAGATACTCAAATGATTATTCAAGCTGTTATGAGAATGATATTTTTTATGTCTTCAATTTTGTATTTACCGGCTAATCAAGTAGTTTTAAATGTAATAAAATTAAATCCTGTATATTTTATTGCTCAAGGGTACAGATCGGCTATTTTGCACCATACGTGGTTCTTTATTAATCATTGGAAATTAGCTGTATATAACATATTATTTTTAATTGTTATTTATATTATTGGATCTATACTACATGTTAAATATCGCGATCGTTTTGCCGATTATATATAATTTAAAAATCATTACTATGTTCTATAATAGAATACTTGATTTACTACGATAAAAATTAATTTTTATAATTTTTAGAAACAGTGTTACTGGTATAACAAGTACGCACAAATTTTATTTTTAACATTACGAAAAACTTATAAGGAACATTAAAATTAATTTATTTAGCTTTTATATTGAAATTTAAAGTATCAATTAGCAGATTAATTATTATCTACTTATGTGTTAAATTCTTGTTTGGTATTATTACCAATATGTTTACAGATAAAAAATATAGTGGCTAGCTATTAGCCACTAAGTGATAAAATATTATTTGATAACTTTATTTACTACTCTTTGAGTAGCTTTACCATCTTCTAATGAACAAAATCTATCATAAAAACGAGCATATTTGACTTTAAATTCACTTGAAACGGTGTTGATATTTTTAATACTGTTTATAACTTCATTTGTATTAAATAAAAGTGGTCCTGGAAGATCTTTTTCCATATTTATATAAAATCCACGAAGTTCATCTTTATATTTATCTAAATCATAAGTATAGAATAGTATAGGACGTTTTAGATTAGCGAAGTCAAAAAATACAGATGAATAATCAGTAATTAAAATATCACTAACTATATATAAATCATTAACGTCATTATACTTTGAAAAATCATAAGCGAAACCATCAAATTCAGTAATCTCTAAAATATCTGATATAAAATAATGCATTCTTAATAAAACTATATATTCGTCACCAAGTTTTTGTTGCATTTTTTTTAAATCTAATTGAAGTGTGAATTTGTATTTTCCAACACTATGATATTCATCATCTCTCCATGTTGGTGCATATAGTATGATTTTTTTATCTTTAGGTACACCCAATTTATTTTTTAACTGTGCTTTGTATATATCATCATGATTAGTCAAAACATCGTTTCTTGGATAGCCATAAGTTAAAATATTAGTTGATGGATACATAAATGCTCTTTCGAATATTTTTTTACTATATTCATTAGCAGCAATCAAGTAATCCCAATTTCTTGATTGTTGATAAAAGTCTTGTTTATAACTTTTGCTAGCAGACGTTATATTATCCAT
This sequence comes from Staphylococcus sp. HL28, assembly GCF_021117155.1. Taxonomy (NCBI): domain Bacteria; kingdom Bacillati; phylum Bacillota; class Bacilli; order Caryophanales; family Staphylococcaceae; genus Staphylococcus; species Staphylococcus sp. HL28. The sequence goes on along the minus strand of NZ_CP088219.1, from coordinate 23,423 downwards.
GTCAAATACAAGACGCTTTAGTGGAGTGCCATGCCAAGTAGATAAAATAGTTTGTTGGGGTTTCTTTTTTAACCATTTAGGTTGTCTCATATTTAACACAAAATATTTTGATACTGTCACATAATAGAAATATTTCCAACTGAATCTATCTATTATTTTGACATTATTATCATTAAGCATGTTATAGTCTTTTATCACTTCTTTATTATTTAAAATCCAGATATGTTTTTTGTTATCATTTTTTTGAGATTTTAAATATTCAAAAATAGCTTTTGGACTATCAGAAAAATTTTTTCCTAAGAAACTTTCATACAAAACAACATTTTTTCTAATTGGGAGTTTTGAAAAAATTTCTTGTTGTATTGTTTTTTTTCTAAACCTTTCGTTTTTAGGGTTTGAAAACTTATATATATTGTATAGGGTTACTCTTTTTTTGGTTCTAGAATAAGCCTTTTTAAACTTACCTTTTTTAATTGCACTAATTTCATATGAATGTCTCAAGTTAAGTTTTATTTTTTGAGATGGCTTATTTAATATATCACAAAGAGTTATATATATGGGAACTACTTTCTTATAGGAATTCGTGAAATTTTCATTTTTTATTACATAATATAAATATTCGCGTGCAGCAAATTCTTTTATTTTTTTAGCTAATGTTAAATTAGGACAAAAAGTTAAAGCTTTATCAAAAGCTAATAATTTATAATAACTTTTTACATCTTTGTATATTTGAGTTTGAGAGGGAAAATTCACGCTATCGTTATGAATTAGTTTGAAATATAATTTGACAGTTGTTTGTTTGATAGTATCAACTAAATTATAGACGCTTATAACAAAAGGTATATCTCCGTAAATGGTGTTTGTTGTATCAAATTGTAAACTATGTTCTTTCAAAAATGCATTTTTGATTAATAACCCATGTGCTTTAAACTTGTAATTTATTTTACTAAGTAAAATATTTTGTCTAAAGGTATTATAATTATGATTGATCAATCCTAATTCAAACAACTCATTTATAAATTCACTATCATTGTATATTGTTGGGTCAACGTTGATTTTTTTGAAAAATTGATCTATTTGCTCAGATGTATTTGAAGCAAAAAATGATTTTTTGTTATCTTTAAATGTAAGATTTTTAGTGTAATGAGTTTTTTTAACATTTAATTTGATTACATCATCATGAGATTCATCAATAATCCTTTTGGTATAAATTAAAGTATTAGGGTGAATGTAGTCATCAGCATCCATAAATAAAATATATTCACCTTGAGACTGAGAAACACCTAAGTTTCTATAGACTTGTGGATTATTAGAAATTTTATCTTCGATGATTTTATAATTAAAGTGATATTTTTTAACTTCATTAGGTAAGTTCGTTCTACCATCATGTATAAAAATCACTTCAAAATCTTTAAATGTTTGATCATCGATACTATCTAAACAATCCCTTAACATATTAATGTTAGACTCTTTATATGGTATTACAATTGAATAAAGCAATATTATGCTCCTCCTAAAATATTTGATTGTATTAAGTAGATTAATGAAATTCTCATTGTATACTAGTAATAGTAAGTTATTGATTCAATAAATAATATTACCAAAAATATGTAAGAAGGTAAATTAGAGCTTAAGAACTTCATAAAAATAAAGGAGAAGATAATAATGAAAAAATTTATATTGATACTAGTAATGGTTATCTGGTTTTTTTTACATAAAGTTAGATTAGAAAAAAATCAAAAAATGTTAGATGAAGTTGATATCGAATCAGAAGAAGATAAAGAATTGGAATTTTATATAGAAGATGAATCGTTATAAAATTTAGTAATAGTTAAAGCAAAAACTTTTCGTTGAATTTATTATAAAATAAATTCAACGAAAAGTTTTTTGGTTATTCCGAATATTTGTCGTCAGTCCAATTACTTTTTGAAAAGTTTTTTCTTTAACTTAGCCACGAACCTTGAAGATTTTTTATTAGAAGTATTAGTGATGTTATCTATTGTTATAGGTAATACAATATTAGTGTTCGAAGATAAAAAAGTCCCATCCTTAGTTATTAATCTAAGGATATTTTTAGAACTTTTTTTGCTAGAAATAATTTCAAAAACTTCCCCTTTTTGAATAGGTTGGACTTTTTCTTTAAATTCTAAATCTCTATATAAATTTGTTTTTTTAATAGTCACTACAAATGCAGGAGTTTTTTTTAAATAATTAGCTTTTTTATTATCAGAAATTTTTGCAACTTGATTAACGATATTTTTTTCTTTATCCGTTGGATTAAATATTAATTTAGCATTCTGTCTATTTAATTTATTATTATTATTACCATATGGATAAGATGCATAAACAAAAGAAGAGTCAAACGCATCAACCTTGATTTTAATATTAAAATCATTGTTTCCCAAATGAATATCTTTGCATTTTATATATATATGATTATCTTTTATTACGTAATCAATATCTTTATAAATAGTTTCATCATTTACTTTAACCAACTGAACTCCTGTAATGGCAGATGTATTTTTTTTGAATAATTGTATAACTTCATAATATGTTTCATTAATAAGTTCAGTGCCTTTATGTATAGCAACACATTTTTTTACTAAATCAGGAATGTTTTCAAACTTTTTTGGATATTTTAAATAAACATTGTTATTCTTTATGTATTTATTATAGTTGATTTCATAAAGCATATATTTAATAAAATTTTCGAATTCTTTTTGATTATTGCAATAGGCAAGGTAAACGTTCTTATACCTTTCATTGTCTAATAACTCATTAATATCATAACCGTAATCTGTAATTATCTTTATAGCTTCATTAAACTTCTCGTAAAAGATAGCTTTATTTTCTGCTTTTAAAAAAGCTTTTTTAAGGAAAATTCTGGATATAAAATCTACTTCAATTATACGGCAAAGTATTTGTCTTTTTGCATATTCTGGTAAATCCATTTGAATTAAATCTTTTAAAACTTCTAAATTAAAGTTAATTTTAGCTATATTGTCAGTTTCTTTAACTAATGAAATATTATCTATATATCGATTCACATGATAAACATGTTCATTAGTAATGGAAGCATTTTTAGACTTGCTTATTAACTCGCAATAAAAAAGTTTATCTTCTGCGTACTTAAGATTTTTAAACTTAATATCATTATTTATAACCGTTTCTCTTTTGAAAACTTTTCCCCATGGGCCTATTGCCCTAAAAATTTTATACATTTCATAAGGAATCAAATTATTTTTCTTATCATACGAAGCAAAGTTGGCAACTTTTACAATTTCTTTATTACGATGTTTAAAACACTGACCAAATCCAATATCTGCTTTATTTTCATTCATCTGAAAAACTAAACTAGGAAGTCCATTAGAGTCTAGCCAGTCATCGGCATCTACTATAGTAATATATTTCCCTTTTGCTTCTCGTATTCCAATATTACGAGGTTCAGCTGGACCGCCTGTATTTTTTTCTAACTGAATAGAACGAATGAAATCATAACGTTCTACATATTGACTTAAAATATTATATGAGTTATCTATAGAAGCGTCATCTATGAATATAGCTTCTATAATAGATTTGTCTATATTCAAATCTATTATAGATTGGATGCATTTTTCTATAAACATTTCTTTATTATAAACTGAAATAACTATTGAAAGTAGTTTTTGAATGATAATCTTCTCCTTGCTTAATATTTTTAATAATAATACAAAATCATTATATCATCTAATAACTAATTGTATTATCCTTTTATTTTTAACTAAATTTGAAATAACGACTTTTGTCACTTTATGAATGTATGCATTTACAACGCTGTAAAAATCTTTCATTTGCATCGAAGCAAAATTTATTAAACCAAATCATTATCGTGTTTAATTCTATAAATAGTCTGTCTTGTGATGTTCACTTCTTTCGCAATCTTACTAATAGCTTTTCCTTCTTTTAACATTTCGACAACTCTATGATAGATAATACGTTTCTGTGGATCTTTAGCATTAGGAGAATACAATAAAGGACGCCCTCTATACACACCTTTTTCCTTCGCAATTTGAATTCCTTGTGCTTGTCGACGTTTACTTTCATTTCTTTCTTGTTCTGAAACCATTGCTAATATTTGAACGATTAAATCTTTCATAAATTTATCTAACAAAGGATTATCAATGGCCTCATTCATCATAGGTAAACTTGTAATCATTAGCTGTACGTCTTTTTCTTTTAAATGATTTACAGTTGCAATAATTTCATCATAATTACGACCTAAACGATCAATTGATTCCACTACAAATCGATCTCCCATTCTCAAAAAGCTAAGTGCTTCTTGAAATATTGGTCTATTTTCAATAGATTTACCAGATTGCTTTTCTGTAAATATTTTTTCTGCACCAAATGCTTTTAAATTTTCCAATTGTCTTTCTAATTTTTGGTCGATAGATGATACTCTCGCATAGCCAATAATCATATATATTCACCTTCTAATCAATATACACCCTAATCATACTTTTGTATTGTTATAATTTCAACAAATTACTTTGTATGATTAGGGTGTGTTTTGTTTAACTTTTACTATTGTTGAAAGTTAAGTTGTATTTACTTATCATTCTTTCCATCTTCTATTTTATTGAGATAGCGATAAATTGTTGTACGTGAAACTTGCCATTGTTCCGCAATTGTCTTAATCGGCGTGCCATTATCATATAGTGTTTTGAGTAGTTTTAAATCTTTATTATTTAGCTTTTCTGGTCTCCCTCCATAGCGTCCTCTAGCGCGAGCTGCAATTCGACCAGCTGAAGAACGTTCTAAAATTAAGTTACGTTCAAATTCTGCAAATGCCGCGAATAAATGAAATAACAATTGTCCTGTAGAACTTGATTTATCCATCGTTATATTTTCTTCTAAACTATGAAAACTTACACCTCGTTCGTTAAGCTCATTAACTAATGTGATTAAATCCTCCATATTACGTCCTAATCTATCTAATCTCCAAACAACAATCGTATCTCCTGACCTTGCAAATTCAATTGCTTTATCTAAACCAGGTCTTTTACTTTTTGAACCACTCATATGATCATTAAATATCTTTTCACAACCATATGCATTTAATCGATCCTCTTGTAAATGTAAATTTTGTAATCCTGTAGAAACTCTCGCATAACCTATTTTCAAAATACAATCCTCCTATACACACATTCAGTGTACCATAACTTAATTACAAGGTCTTTTGTGAACATAGATTATTTGTTGGGTTTTTGAACACACAAATATATGTAATACTCAATTATTTCGACGTAAAAAGAGAGTGTACAGAAAATGGTTATTTTCTGGACACTCTCATATTTAATAAAATATTTTAAATGTTATTAACAAAACTAATTTAATAAGAGTCAAGCATAGTTTACATATGTATTATGTTTGAAACATATCTCTAATTACTTTTTACTAATATCATTTAAAATGTCTCGCAATTCTTCAATTTCTTTGTTATTTAATTCTTCATTTTTCGCAAAATTCAGCACTAAACTTTTCATGTCCCCTCCATACAGTTTATTAAGAAAGGTTTTAGCAGTTTTCATTTTAATATCGTCTTCTTTAATATTTGATGAGTAAAAATAAATATTCTCTGATTTGTATCGTTTTATAATCTCTTTTTTATATAGTCTTGTGATTAATGTTCTAATCGTTTTATCGCTAACTTCTTTATATTTTTGAATTTCAACTACAATTTCATTAGCTGATACTGATTTTTTATCCCATATTATATTCATAACATCCCATTCAGCCATAGATATTTCAACTTGCTTATTGGCCATTTAAAACACCCATTTCTTTTAATATTTTTTCACTGATTAATTCAGCATTTTTCCCAGACGGCTTTCCATCTGATAAATGTGTAGCAAAATAATACTTATCATGATTTGTAATTACGTAACCTACAAACCACCCATTATTATACTTCCCGTTTACTATACCTGTACCTGTTTTCCCATACAGTTCATACTTTTCATTTTTCTTAATCAATAATGAAGAAGATAATTGATTCTTTGCTTTTTTACTAAAATGGTTATTTTGTTCCATCATATTTTTAAAAACTATTACTTGTTCAAGATTAGATATTTTCAAACTATCTTCCATCCAATAGCTTTTATAACTTCCCAAGTTTTCATTACCATAATTTAATTGCTTGAGTTGAGCCGCAGTATAGTTCTTTGGTATTTGATTACTAATACGTTCGAAGTACCAATTAACTGAATTTTGCATTGCTGTATTTAAATCTTGTTCCTTATTCCAAGACTCGAAAGGATAATGTTTATGATTCCATGACATACGTGAATTTTTATCACTTATGATATGATGGTCAAGTCCAAACATCGCTAAATAAATTTTATAAGTTGAATCAGGAGAATATCTCTTTCTACTTTCTTTTTCATTATAAATATAGTATTTGTCTTTCTTCATGCTGTACATGACGAAAGATCCACTATTTGAACCAAAATTTTTACTTTCATCTAAAATTTGGTGATCGTTCTGTAAGGGCTTTTTATAATTATAATCAGTTATGGATTGCCCCATCAAAAACTGGCTTTGAATTACCATGAGCAAAAAAGTAAAAATACAAATAAAAATTGGAATTAATTTGGACTGTTTTTTCAAATTGGCTTCTTTTATATTAATTAATCTTCTTTTGAGTAATGACTTTTTACCATTAAATGAATGGCTTAATATATTTTTATTAAAAAATGGAATATTTAATACGGAGTCCATAATAGATTCCGCATAAGTTTTAAATTCATTTTTGTTAATATTATTAAGAACAAATCTATCGGCTTCTACTTCATTGTCATGAATTATCTTTCTTTTTACAATATGTATTAATGGATTGTAACTCATAACAATAGAGAAGATATTAAAGATAATTAAATGTAAAGTATCTCTATTTTTAGCATGAGCATATTCATGCAATATTATATATTTTAGTCTTTTGTCAATTACACTTTTAAAATATGAACTAGGAATCAAAATAATATATTTCCCATACCAAAAAGTTATTGGAGATTGAATAGTCTCTGCTTTTCGAATCACAATATTTTTTTTATATTGATGGTTGAAAAGTATCGTATCTATTTTATTTTTTTCATTTTCGTTTAGATAAAGTGACTGTCTCTTTAAATATTTAAGATATAATAAGGATTTCAAAAATTTAAAACTTAAAATAATAACCAAAACTATCCAAATAACTGTGCAGATATTATCAATTGAATCCCAATTAAACTTATGGATATCTGTTGTGAACTCTTGAACAGGTTTGGTGGTATTTATGTTATGGTTCAAGTCGTGTGACCTACTTTCAACTGTGGGCGATTGATTATTCACATTATTAAATTTTATAAAAGAGAATTTAATTGGGATAAAAGGAATTAATCCAGCAAGCACAGTTAGATACCAAACTTTATAATTTAAACTATAATTAAAATAGCGTTTTAATATATACCTAAAAAATACTAACAATAGAAATATAAAACAAAAGCTTACTACGCTCATTATTAGTAATTTAGCCATTTTGACACCTTCTTTCAATTATTTATAATAAACAATTGACACCAATATTACAATTGTAATATTATTAATTTGTAAAAATTACAACTGTAATATTGGAGGGTTTATTTTGAAAAAGTTAATATTTTTAATTGCAATTGCTTTAGTTTTAAGTGCATGTAATTCAAACAGTTCACATGCCAAAGAGTTAAATGATTTAGAAAAAAAATATAATGCTCATATTGGTGTTTATGCTTTAGATACTAAAAGTGGTAAGGAAGTAAAATTTAATTCAGATAAGAGATTTGCCTATGCTTCGACTTCAAAAGCGATAAATAGTGCTATTTTGTTAGAACAAGTACCTTATAATAAGTTAAATAAAAAAATACATATTAACAAAGATGATATAGTTGCTTATTCTCCTATTTTAGAAAAATATGTAGGAAAAGATATCACTTTAAAAGAACTTATTGAGGCTTCAATGGCATATAGTGATAATACAGCAAACAATAAAATTATAAAAGAAATTGGTGGAATCAAAAAAGTTAAACAACGTCTAAAAGAACTAGGAGATAAAGTAACAAATCCAGTTAGATATGAGATAGAATTAAATTACTATTCACCAAAGAGCAAAAAAGATACTTCAACACCTGCTGCTTTCGGTAAGACTTTAAATAAACTTATCGCAAATGGAAAATTAAGCAAAGAAAACAAAAAATTCTTACTTGATTTAATGTTAAATAATAAAAGCGGAGATACTTTAATTAAAGACGGTGTTTCAAAAGACTGTAAGGTTGCTGATAAAAGTGGTCAAGCAATAACATATGCTTCTAGAAATGATGTTGCTTTTGTTTATCCTAAGGGCCAATCTGAACCTATTGTTTTAGTCATTTTTACGAATAAAGACAATAAAAGTGATAAGCCAAATGATAAGTTGATAAGTGAAACCGCCAAGAGTGTAATGAAGGAATTTTAATATTCTAAATGGTTCTGTTGCAAAGTTGAATTTATAATATAATTTTAACAAAAAGGAGTCTTCTGTATGAACTATTTCAGGTATAAACAATTTAACAAGGATGTTATCACTGTAGCCGTTGGCTACTATCTAAGATATGCATTGAGCTATCGTGATATATCTGAAATATTAAGAGAACGTGGTGTAAACGTTCATCATTCAACGATCTACCGTTGGGTTCAAGAATATGCCCCAATTTTATATCAAATTTGGAAGAAAAAGCATAAAAAAGCTTATTACAAATGGCGTATTGATGAGACGTATATCAAAATAAAAGGAAAATGGAGCTATTTATATCGTGCCATTGATACAGAGGGACATACATTAGATATTTGGTTGCGTAAGCAACGAGATAATCATTCAGCATATGCGTTTATCAAACGTCTCATTAAACAATTTGGTAAGCCTCAAAAGGTAGTTACAGATCAGGCACCTTCAACGAAGGCAGCAATGGCTAAAATAATTAAAGCTTTTAAACTTAAACCTGACTGTCATTGTACATCGAAATATCTGAATAACCTCATTGAGCAAGATCACCGTCATATTAAAGTAAGAAAGACAAGATATCAAAGTATCAATACGGCAAAGAATACTTTAAAAGGTATTGAATGTATTTACGCTCTATATAAAAAGAACCGTAGGTCTCTTCAGATCTACGGATTTTCCCCATGCCACGAAATTAGCATCATGCTAGCAAGTTAAACGAACACTGACATGATATATTAGTGATTAGCTATATTTTTTACTTTGCAACAGAACCCTTTTTATTTAAAAATCTCAATATTAATAAAATTAAAGCTAAAAAAGGACGAAAGATTGAATGGTTAGAATTTTCTTTTGAACCTGAGAAACGTATTCATTCGAAACGACAATCTAATATGATAAGTACAGGCAAACCAAAACAATATATAAGCCGTGAAATGACGCCACAATGGTTAAAAAATAACACTTATGAACCAACCACATCTAAGACATCTGCGTATACAGAAGAAGAACGTCAAGCGTTTTTACAAAAAATGAAAAAGTAAAGGAGACCCAGTTATTTGATGAAAACTGTAAAGGAAGTTTCTGAACTTTTAGATGTCTCTAAACAAACAATTCATTATCATTTAAAAAGTTTACCTTCAAATTTGAAGGTAAACAAAGTAGGTAACAAATCATTAATAGATGATAATACAATAGATTATCTAAAAACAATTTTAAATAAAAAAACGACAAAAGAATCGACAAAATTTGATGAAAAATCGACAAACAAAACAGAATCATTAAATAACCAATATAGCAGTTATATCGATAAATACATAGAGCATTTAGAATCAGAAATTCGACAAAAGAATCGACAAATTGACGATTTAACAATTGCATTAAAACAAGAACAATCTTTGAATTTAAATAGCCAAAATATATTAAGTAATACCAAAAAAATAGAAACTGATAATATAGATTCAAAAGAAGATATCATTACTCCAAAAGCATCAAAAAAAAATGAACAAAAACAATCTATCTTTTCTAAACTATTCAAAAAAAAATAATGTATTCACGCCTAAAGGCGTGAATACATTATTTTCTCTAAAAAGAAATTATCACTTGTTAATTATAATATAGTTAATATTTAGCAAGTGAAGTGTGGTTTATCATATGCAAAAATCCCACTACTGTCCAAAGCAAAGTAGGGTTTTTATTTAATATACAAAATACAAAGCATTTCTATATTGACAAAGGATAAAAATCATACTAACTTATGAATATATGAGCATATATTCATAAGTTAGTATGATTTTCTTCGAGTAACAAAACATTAATTGAAATTTTATATTTTTTAACTCTATAGTTATAAAAACAAAAATTCAAATTATAGAAAATATTTTTCATCATTAAAAAGAGGAGGGATTAAATGGAAAACGATCACAATCATAATCATACACATGGCGCGAACAAAAAGACTTTATTAATTAGTTTTATTATTATTACAAGTTACATGATTGTAGAAGGGTTAGGTGGTTTCTTTACTAACAGTCTTGCGTTAATTTCAGATGCTGGTCATATGTTAAGTGATTCTATTTCTTTAGGTATTGCTTTAATTGCATTTACTTTAGGAGCGAAGCAAGCTAATACAAATAAAACTTTTGGCTACAAAAGGTTTGAAATACTAGCAGCTGTACTTAATGGTATTACTTTGATGTTAATAGCTATCTATATTTTTTATGAAGCTATTGAGAGATTTAAAAACCCCCCTGAGGTAGCTTCTACAGGCATGTTAATTATCGCCTTGGTAGGCTTGTTTATTAATATTATTGTGGCTTGGATAATGCTGCGCGGGAGCGATGTAGAAGAAAACTTAAATATGCGTGGAGCATATTTGCATGTAATAAGCGACATGCTTGGATCTATAGGTGCAGTTATAGCAGCCCTTCTCATTATATTTTTTAGATGGGGGTGGGCGGATCCTTTAGCAAGTGTGATTGTAGCAATTTTAGTACTACGTAGCGGCTTTTATGTAACAAAATCAAGTCTTCATGTATTAATGGAGGGAGCACCAAGCAATATAAATACAAAAGACATTATTAAAACTATTAAAAAATTCAAAGAAGTTAAAAATATTCATGACTTTCATGTTTGGTCAGTAACTAGCGGATTAAACGCGTTATCTTGTCATATTGTTGTAGAAGATACAATGACCATTACTGAAAATGAGTTTTTACTTAAACGTATAGAACATGAACTCAATCATCAAAATATTCAACATGTCACAATACAGACTGAAACTTCTAACAATAATCATAGTGAAAAATTGTTTTGTATCGTGAAAGAAGAAGACAGTCAACATCATCATTAAATAAACAGCCATTATTTTTTAATAATGGCTGTTTATTTAATTATTCCAATATATTTAATATATCTTTTTTGTTATTTTCAAATCCCACGTAATATTTAAACAACTTTTTTTTACCCCAAAAAATTTTTTTATAAAAAACAAATAAGGGAACAATTCGGTTGCCTGATATTTTTTTCATTTCTTCTTCTAAGTCCAAATTTTGACTTACATCTTTATGACTATAACTAATCTCTTGAGAGTTTAAATACCTTTTTGATTCTTGGCAATCAGAGCATGTAGGTCTTGTGTAAAGCTCAAGTTGTATATTTTTATCCAAATATATCTCTCCTAATATAAGTTTTAGCATACATTTTATACAAGTGTACCTCTTAAAACAAACTATAAATATTAATTTTTTATATGAAACTTTTGTATTGACTTATACCTACTAGGGGTATAATATAGATTCCAACAAGAGATACCCCGTTAGGGTATATGAGGAGGGGTGAAATTGAACACTACTACTGTTAAAAACAATGACGCATTGCTCAATAGACTCAAAAGATTAGAAGGACAAATGCGCGGTTTACAATCAATGATAGCAGAAGATAGATATTGTATAGATGTACTAGTACAAATAACAGCAATACAATCAGCCCTAAAACAAGTGGGTTTTATAGTAACTGAAGACCATATATCTAATTGTGTAAGTGAAGGTATTAAAAATGGCAACGGAGAAGAAAGTATCAAAGAATTGATGGTTGTATTAAAACAATTTTCAAAATAGGAGGAAAGAAATAATTGAGTGAAAATATTAAAAAAACCTCATTAGGTATCACAGGCATGACATGTGCAGCTTGCTCGAATAAAGTAGAAAAAAATCTAAATAAATTAGATGAAGTTAACGCTAATGTAAATCCTTCTACAGAGAAAGCTACAATTGAATATAACCCCAATGTTACATCATTAGAAGATATTGCAAATACAATTCAAAAAACAGGTTATGGAGTTTTAACCGAAAAAGTGGATCTCGATGTAATGGGAATGACGTGTGCAGCTTGTTCGAATAAAATCGAAAAAGTTTTAAATCGAATCTCAGGTGTAAATAAGGCTACAGTTAATTTAACCACAGAAAGTGCTACTGTAGAATACAACCCTGATATGACGTCTGTAGATGAATTTCAACAACGTATTAAAAACCTAGGGTATGAGGCACAACCTAAAAAAGAAGCATCAGAAAAAAGTTCCCAAAAAGAAAAACAATTAAAACGACAGTTAATTAAATTAGTTGTTTCAGCTGTTTTAGCAGCTCCATTGTTAATGACAATGTTCGTTCATTTATTTGGTATTCAAATACCACATATATTTATGAACCCGTGGTTCCAATTTGTATTAGCAACGCCTGTTCAATTTGTTATTGGTTGGCAATTTTATGTAGGCGCTTATAAAAACCTTCGTAATGGGTCAGCAAATATGGATGTTCTTGTCGCTTTAGGTACAAGCGCAGCCTTCTTTTATAGTATTTATGAATCGATTAAGTGGTTAATTAATACAAATTATGAGCCACACCTATATTTTGAAACAAGTGCTGTATTAATTACTTTAATTCTTTTCGGAAAGTATTTAGAAGCACGTGCTAAAACACAAACAACAAATGCGTTAAGTAAATTGTTGAATTTACAAGCTAAAGAAGCACGTATATTACGCAACGGTGAAGAGACTATGGTTCCTTTAAGTGAGGTAAAAGAAGGAGACTATTTAGTTATCAAACCAGGAGAAAAAATACCAGTAGATGGCAAAATAATTAAAGGTATGACTTCAATTGACGAGTCAATGTTGACAGGTGAATCTATTCCTGTTGAAAAAATGCAAAATGATAATGTTATAGGATCAACAATGAATAAAAATGGAGCAATTACTGTTGAAGCAACAAAAGTTGGTAAAGATACAGCTCTTGCCTCCATTGTTAAAGTTGTCGAAGAAGCGCAAGGTTCTAAAGCGCCAATACAAAGACTAGCAGATATTATTTCTGGATATTTTGTACCTATCGTTGTAGGTATCGCGATTTTCACATTTATTATATGGATTTCATTAGTTCAGCCGGGACAATTTGAACCAGCCTTAGTTGCTGCAATAGCAGTATTAGTTATCGCTTGTCCTTGTGCGTTAGGCTTAGCTACGCCTACTTCTATAATGGTGGGTACCGGAAAAGCTGCTGAAAATGGCATTCTATTTAAAGGTGGAGAACACATTGAAGGTACACACGCTATTAATACAGTTGTTTTAGATAAAACTGGCACTATAACAAATGGCACACCTGAAGTCACTGATTTTAGTGGAGATGATCAAACATTACAATTGTTAGCTAGTGCAGAAAAAGGTTCTGAACACCCACTAGCTGAAGCTATCGTAAGTTATGCTAAAGAAAAATCATTAGAATTTTTAGAAGTAGACCATTTTGAAGCTATACCAGGGCGCGGTATAAATGCAACAATTGATGGTAAAGAACTTTTTGTCGGAAATCGAAAACTAATGAGTGAAAAAGGAATCCAAACTAATGAAGCTGAAACAAATCTCGCTCAATTTGAAAAAGAAGGAAAAACTGCAATGCTTATAAGCGTAGATAACGAATTGAGAGGGGTTGTCGCTGTAGCTGATACAGTTAAAGATACTGCCCAACAAGCTATTCAAAAACTTCATGAATTAGGTATTGAAGTTGCTATGTTAACTGGTGATAACAAACGTACCGCACAAGCAATAGCAAAACAAGTTGGTATAGACACGATTATTGCAGAGGTTTTACCAGAAGAAAAAGCTTCTAAAGTAGCAGAAATTCAATCTGAAGGTAAAAAAGTAGCTATGGTTGGAGATGGTGTCAATGATGCTCCAGCACTAGTTAAAGCAGATATTGGTATTGCCATTGGTACAGGTACAGAAGTTGCAATCGAAGCTGCTGATATAACTATTTTAGGAGGAGACCTTTTATTAATTCCAAAAGCAATAAAAGCAAGTAAATCTACAATTCGTAATATTCGCCAAAATCTATTTTGGGCGTTTGGTTACAATGTTGCAGGTATCCCTATAGCAGCAATTGGTCTGCTAGCACCTTGGGTTGCGGGAGCAGCAATGGCTTTAAGTTCTGTAAGTGTTGTCACAAACGCTTTACGTCTAAAACGTATGAAATTATAAGAATCTTATATTTCTTGAAAGGAGGTGACAACATTGACTAACGAAGTTATTAATGTAGAAGGTATGAGCTGTGACCATTGCAAGCATTCAATTGAAAAAGCATTAAATGGATTAGATGGTGTAACATCTTCAGAAGTAAGCTTGGCGAATGGGAATGTGGAAGTTGAATTTGATGAAAATCAAGTAGCTTTCAACGACTTTAAAGAAGCTATTGAAGATCAAGGTTACGATGTAATTAAATAATTTAAATAGTTGGGCATATCGTTTAATGATATGCCCTTATTAAAAATTAAGGAGGATAAAAATATGAATCATAATCATGAATATCATTCAAACAAACCCGAAATTAAAGCAAATGTTGTATATAGAGATGGTAATATAGAAATTACGTTAGAAGATGAATTTAATAATGCCCCATTATTAGATACTATGCATGAAAAAGAAATGCATTTCGTTTTAGTATCTAATGACATGGAGAAATATTACCACCTACACCCTCAAAAAAAGCATGAAGGTTTATTTATAATTAACCAACAATTAGAGCCAGGAACTTACCAGGCTTTTGTTGATGTTACACCAAAAAACCATGTGTATTCCGTTCATCCTATTGAACTGCAAATTGGAGATAAAATAACCTCTACAACATCTTTAAATTCTGATAAAAATTGGGTAAAAGTTAACAAAGGAGTTCATGTAACTTTAAATTCTATAAGTGCTAAAGAAGATGAACATGTCCCTTTAACTTTCAATACAGAATTAACTCCCCAACCTTATTTAGGAGCTTTAGGACATGTGATTATATTTGATGAGCAATTAACTGATTATATTCATGTTCACCCAGAATCACCTGATTCTACAACCTTTTATGCTCATTTTCCTAAAAAAGGGATGTATAAAATTTGGGCAGAATTTAAATTTAATGATGAAGTGCATAGATTTACTTATAATATTAAAGTTGCATAAATCTATTAGCAAAAGCTTAAAAATCAGTAAATTGTAAAGAGTTATTTAGATAATACAAAACGCTTTATAAAAAATCGAAAATTTAAGATAGAAAGTTGATGAAGAAAGTATCAAAAAATTGTAGTGGTTGTTTATATTGCAACATTCACTGAATTTTTATAGTTAATAACCTATTATTTAAGGAGTAATTTATTGATTAAGTTTGAATATTTTGAGGAGAAAGATTTTGATTTATTAATAAACTGGATAAACTCTCCTGAACTTTTAGTCAAATGGGCAGGTACAGATTTTAATTATCCCCTAGATGAAGAACAATTAAAGGAATATATTAAAGACACAAATAAAGAAAATTCTAGTAAAATAATTTATAAAGTTATCATTGAAGAAAATAATTCAAAAAAAATTATAGGTCATATTGCTTTAAATAATATAGATTTTAAAAATTGTTCCGCCACGTTAAGTAAAGTTTTAGTAGGTGATCCGCAAATGCGTGGCCAAGGATTAGGCCCTAAAATAATAAAGAAATTATTGAAAAAGGCTTTTGAAGATTTGGGACTACACAGAATTGAATTAGGTGTTTTTGCCTTTAATAAATCAGCTATTAAAAGTTACAAAAAGATTGGATTTATAAAAGAAGGAGAAAAAAGAGACTTTAGAAAATTAAATGGAGAATATTATAATTTATGGCAAATGAGTATGTTAGAAAGCGAATGGTCTTGAATAATTTTAAACAAAAATAGTCCTCTTATTTTAATAAGAGGACTATTTTTGTTTATTTAGAGCGTATTCAAAAATGACATTTTGTATATAAAATTTATTTTGATTCATAAGTAATTCAGCTAATGACTTCTATTTTATTAATTTTAGCTATATATTAATATAGAAATAATAGTAAACATCTAATTAACTAAGATAGACAATTACAAAGACTTTACACTAAAATTCTTCTGAGTATGTTGAGGGGAATTATTGACAGAATTATCTTTTTTACTGTTTTAAATCTTTCACATATCTTTCCAATGCTAAATAATCTACACACATTGATTCAAAAAATGAAACTTTTTTTATCACAGCATTTTTATATACTTTTTGGGCTTTATTTACGATTCTTTGATTTTCTTGCCTAATAAAAATTAATTGGTTAGTTAATAAGTTATAATATTCTAAATCTTGCTCCTTTATGTATTGCATATCTATTTTAGAAAGATATTTATCAGGAACAGGTATCATATTTAAAAATAATAGATATCCTAATCTATTTTGAATATTATTAACCTCAAACAATTTTATTGATAGTTGATTATTTAGTTTTTTATTTTCTTTAGGGGAACTTAAGGGGACAAAATAATTAAGATCATTAATAGATAATACAACTCCTAAATAAGGACGAGTGGATTTATTTAATAATACTCTCTCATCTACATTTCTTAATTCATTAATATAATCTTCATCAACATAGTATAATTTCATAATTTCTCCTACAGTATAAAAATAAAGCGACCAAATATTTGGTCGCTTTTCAATGTCTACTTGTGGCAAGACCTCTCCATTTTTTCAATTCCAACTTTTAGCATGGACTCTCTATTTTTTCAATGTCTACTTGTGGCAAGACCTCTCCTATATACATTTTAAATTTTAGCACTGTATAAATCATATGTCAATTTTTTATCTTTATATTATATTTCTCAGAACCGTTCAAATTGGTTTTCTAAGAGAAAAATGATTAAAGATTTACTAACTGATTTTTCATTAGAAATAAAGCAGGTAGACGCTTGGTACAAAATACTTTCTACACCGATACAAATCCACAATTGATTGGAAAGAGTAAAATCCTTTGACAAGCTAATTACCGTATTGTTGATAGTATAAGAAAAGACTTATTAACCAAAAAAATCCTACAAAATCAATAATAATAGTCTTTTACATTTCTCCACCAACCAATGTTATAGTCCAATTAACGAAAATGATTAGCAAAGTAATGATCCCTCTCTGCGACTAGATTGATTCTTGATAGATAGGCGAACTATATATATCATGTTCTAATATACGACCTTTGATAAGTTATTTTCTCTTAATCTAAATTTGTTATCATTTTTTCTTTTTAAATAAATTTTTGGTAATAATAAATGCAACTACATATAACTCAACTGTTACCATTAATGGTAACGTGAAAAGACCCATATACATAAATATATCATTTGCGTGCATTATTCTATCCCAATCATCAACGACACTGATGAAGTTCCACACAAAATACCCTGTAGGGACCCCAAATATTATTAAACCTATAATCATTTTTAACAGTAATTGTTTATCTCTTAGACTCATCGTAGCTATTTTAATGTCTTCTAACGTTAACCAAGATTTTTTTTGAGATGTACTAATTTTTAAATCCTTTATTCCTGTTATATCTTTTTCTGTCTGATATCCTAAGGCATCTTTTAGAATTAATTTATCTCTACCATTAATACTCACTCTATCTATAATTTCTCTTTCAATAATACAATTATTTACATTTTCTGCAAAATAGTTTTTTCTACGTCGTTTTCCTACAAATGGAAATATAAAAATAGGGAATAATAACGAATAAAGAACAAGTAATATAGCTGGCAAACTAATTTTATCCCAATCTGTTATATATTTAATCACTTCTTCTTTAGGATATGCACTGAGTGAATAAAAAATCATTGCTAACAAGTACATTAATGCTACTAGTGTTATAAATATGTATAAAATTATATTGATTATCAGTGTTTTTACTCTTTCCATCTTTTGTCTTTTATATAAAATATTTTGACTTAGAATTTGAATAAGCGCATATATAATATATATTACTGCAAAAATCCCTACTTCGTTAAAATTCTTGTATAGGTCAATCAAGAAATCCATATTTTTGAAATACACGTTAACTCCTCCAATTAAAGTGTATAACAGGTTACTAAGACTTATAAATTTTTGCTTAAGTTATGCCATATTCTCATATAGCCCATAAGTTCTGTGTATTCAGACTTCAACATACCGTTAAGTAAATCATAAACATCATCAAATTCTTTATTTATAATTTCATAAACAACTTTTGTTTTATTTCTATACATCCACTCTGCCACGCGTTCTGTTTCACTAGTACCATCTTTTAAAGTAACGGGTTTAACTTCAATTTCATTTAATTGTTTAAGTATCTTATTTTTACTCCAATGTACATTATTTAAATACTTCTTCTTTTTCAAATCAACAAACTTTTGTAAATTATTATTTATCGGTTGTTCATTATTAATATCAGGAACCTCCCACATTTTCGTATAATAAGACAGATTTAAAACAATTTTCTTAGTATCAAAAATATTAAAAATATTTTTGATATCTAGTATATCTAAATATTCATTAGAAAAACGTATACAGTTTTCTAAAAAATTACTATATTCTTTTTTCAGAAGTTCATATTTTTCTTTATTATCTATATCGTGATCCCTATGTATATTTTGTGCTATTTCTCTAGAATCTTTAATAACAGATTTAAATAATGATAGTTTATTTGAAAAATAACGTACGTCGTCTAATGATTTTGCCAGTGTATCACTTAATTGATTTAGGTAATCTATCATTATACTTTTATTATGTATATTCTCATTCTGTCTAATATATTTTGCTATTCTATTTTGATTAGGTAGCAACTCTTCGATTGATATATTACCTCGTTTTATTTTTTCAGGTTTTGTTACATCATCTCTTAATATTTCATCGATCATATCTTCATTAACATACTTTACTTTTTTGAATGCAAACTTCCTTTTTTGTGGGTAATGATATTTATTCCAATTTTGGTTTGTTCCATTTTGGATATTATTTAAGATATTATTACTTTTGTTTTTCACATAATCCGTTGTGACATTTCGTTTTGGGATACCTTCATTATAAATTGAAAAATAATTCCCATTAATAATATACGCAGCTTCTTCCAGAGAATACCATCTTTCCTCTTTACCATCTATATCCAAAAATTTTTTATAATTATCTTTAAATATTTCTTGTTCCATACTTAAATCAGACGCTTCTAAAATTTCATCGATTTTGTCCTCAGTTAATTGATTATTCATCCAAAAACTAAAGTCAAAATCATTGATACCTTTGTTATTAATGATAATCACGCTATTACCTCCAAAAACCGAATAAATTTTTTCACCTGTTATTTTATTATTTCATTTGCGAAAATTTAATCAATCTCAGATATCTTTGATTAATTCTATATATATTTCCTAAATGATGCGCATCAATAGGATAGAAAGGATGTTTCACATGAAAATTCAAGCCAATTTCAAAAAAGGCGGCTATTCAACTGAAATAGCGTCTAACTACATTGATCATAAAAAGCCGATTTATAGCTTAAGTACAGAACTTTATCCGCAACAGCGTTTTGAGAATAATCAGCCTACCGGAGAAATTATTGCGTATAAAGCTTGGTTTGTTCAAGAAGGTTTACCACCCTTCACAGTCAAATTTGAAAATGAAGTGACATTACCGAATTATATGAGCGTTATCACTTTTGATAATCTAGAAGCTTGTGAAGTACGCTATGATGTTTATTTCAAAGCTTCAGATCTGAAGGAGGTTAAATAATGACATCTAAAGAGCTCGAACAATATCTCCTACAAAGCTTAAATATGGCATTGGGATCCATGATGCAAGGCGAAACCAGTTATACTAATAGTTTTACCTGCAAGGTTACGGAAGAAGGTTTTTACTTTCTTCCTCGCCTGCCTGCAGGCTACATTATTGATGATGACTTATATCAAAAAATATTTCTCATTGCGAGTGCAGCTTTATATCCTAAGTTCACATTGTTAAAACAAAGTTCTGCATATTTCGTTCCTATGGACACAGATGATATTCACACTCAACGTGCATTGTTTTTTCCATGGCAACAAGGGATTTCTGAACGCTTAGTGATTACAGATTTAGATCAATTCACTTCTACACTAACACATCAACAAATTCCGGTCATGAAACAATTAACTTTAAATTATCAAAACATCACATCCATAGCGATCGCTGGTAATTCAGGTAGTGGTAAGTCGTATATGCTGACATACTTATTAAGTGTACTAAAACCCATATCTGAACTCATTATTGTTGATCCCAAGTTTGATACACCGAGTCGATGGGCACGTATCCATGATATTGCTGTGATTCATCCACATCAAAATCGATCTAAGTCTGATTTTTTATCTGAGATTAATGAAAACTTAAGTCATTGTTTTCAGATTATTCAACAGCGTCAAACCATTCTTTATGACGATCCAGACTATCAATTTGAGCACTTAACCATTGTGATTGATGAAGTGCTTGCTTTAACTGAGGGTGTCAATAAAGCCATTAAAGATGCGTTTTTTTCGTTACTATCACAAATTGCTTTATTAGGGCGTGCAACCAAAGTCCATTTATTACTGGTGTCTCAACGGTTTGATCATCAAACCATTCCAGTTTCTGTTAGAGAACAACTCAATGTGCTGATTCAAATCGGTAATATTAATAAAAAAACAACACAATTTTTATTCCCAGATTTAGACCCTGAAGGTATTGTGATACCTATTGGTAAAGGGACGGGATTGATTCAAGTGATTGATAGTGAATCCCCCTATCAAGTCTTACCTCTGTTATGTCCGACTTACTATACAAAGGCTGGTGTATTGTGATGAGAAAAACCTACTTCATGCGTGTGTATGATATTATCATTTACTTGTTTTTATTTGCTATTTTGACAGTGATGTTTAGTAAACTCTTTGACCTATTGAACATAGCTATATCTCAAATCGATATCATCGATATGCAAAATGTCACACACTATATCACAATCATTTCAAACGGTTTATATCAACTTACATTTTACTTGTTAGGATTAGCGTTGATGTTAATGGTTATCGATTTAACGATTCGTTTATTGAAAGACCAACTCACGAATCATATCAAATCTGTTTATCACACAATGGTTTTACGACATTATCTTAAACAAGATGTTGACACAGGCACGGCTCAAGATTGGCAAAATAACGGCAAAAGCAAAACAAATTCTGTCCAGCAATACTTTAATAAAATAGTTGGAAAATCCCTTGTTGATGTTCGTCAAAATGAAGTACGCGTGGCAATTAAAATCCCTCGGAAACAGCAGGCTCACGATATATTAAAAACGATTGAACCTCAAATTCATGAAGAAATTACACATATGCATCCGAAATATTACTTTTCAAAACCTCAACGACATCATCGTTATCTATGGTTTACAGGCCACAAACGTTAAGATACACATGCGTTGTGGTACACGAAGTGATAAACACAAGCGCATGTGTATCTTAACAGTGCCATGGGGTTACTACGACCCCCATGGCATCATTAATCAATAATCACAGAAAGGATGTCCAGGATGACGAAAGATAAACGTTCGAATAAGTGGGCTTTTTTAATATATGAAGAAAGCACGCCATCTAACTATCAAGATATTTTGGAACAGATGCATATTCCTTATATTTTAAGCCCGTGGCACAATCAAGATATAGATCAATCAACAGGATTAATCAAAAAATCACATAAACACGGTGCTTTATTCTTTGATTCTTTAAAAAGTTATTCTCAAGTCTCTGAATTACTTCAACAACACTTAAATACACCGAGCCATATTGAAATTATTATGTCTCCTAAGGGTATGTTTGATTATTTTATTCATGCCTCTAATTCAGATAAAACGCCTTATGATATTAACAATATTGAAAGTGGTTGTGGGTTTGACTTAAATCAATTTTTATTAGATCAAGGTCAGTCCGAAGTGTTTAATAACATTATTGATATGATTGAAGACCAAGATTTTATAGAATTTCAAGATCTAGTAATGTATGCGCGACAACATCATCTTTCTTATTTAAATTTAATTATTCAACGGACTTATTTTTTTGCGAAATATTTAGATTCAAGGCGACATGCGTCCAATCATAAATAGTGTGACGTGTCGAATATATAGTTTTGTGGCGCATTTTGACGGCGCATATTTAAGGAATGCATTTCTTCGAGTTCTGTTTTAATTGAACGCATTAAATAACCTTGCATGGCTTCAACATTTTCGTTTTTCTGAATTAAAGTTGCCTTAAAACGTTTGAGCACATTAATCATTTCAAACTCAATATCTTCTAACATGTATATTGTATTCTTCTCATTATTAAATGATGTTTTAGCTTTAAGTATGACACTTTTAATAATTTGTATTTCATTAACTTCAAAGTTATTTAAATAGTTTTGAAGTTGATCTGGCATTTCTTGAAGTAAATCATATTTAAGTGCTTCATTATTAAATTCAGTAGATTGATGATTTGTATGATTCGAATGAGAAGTATTATGATTATCTATATTTTCACTATCATTCATATCATACGTATCATTATTCTCAGTTTCTTTATAATCAGTATCATTATTCTCAGTATCATTAGACTTACAAATTGTTAGTTCTTGAACTATATTTTCGTTAGTTCTTGAACTAACAATTTGTTTGTTCTGGAACTTACGATTTGTTAGTTCCTTGTCATAACTAGGTTCTAAAAGGTATATTTTGTTAGGTCTATTTAGTCCTTGTCTTTCATTTATAATTAAATTGAATTTTTCTAGCTCTTTTTTCAATTTGATAATTTTAGGTTCTCCGTATTGTAAAATGGAGCATAATTGCTTATTTGTATATAGTAGATATATATTATTTTCTTTATCAATCCAGTTATTGATTTTGGATAATTCAAAACGATCTTTTAATAGAGCATACATAACCTTTGCGTCAGTTGTCATTTTAGAAAAATAATCATCTTCAAATAAAAATTTTGGAAGTTGGTAAAAACGAGATGTTTCAAATTCACTAGCAGAAATTTTTTTGAATTTTGACAT